>NZ_QPEL01000168.1:0-21526 GCF_008368965.1 Bacillus sp. AY2-1
TAAATAATTCTATATTTATTGAGGAATGAAAAACAAAAAAATTTTAAGAATACCTAGGGAGGGCAATATATATTTTATTTACCTTTGAAAAAATGCGGATTTATTTTCAATGTGAAAGTATAAGGTAAATAATTCTATATTTATTGAGGAATGAAAAACAAAAAAATTTCCTTGGATAATACCTAGGGGGGGCAATGTATATGGTTGCGTTTGCAAAAGGATTTATGCAATGATAGCAAGAATGTGGAAATCTAAGTGGCAGTTGTTGATTCTATTATTTTCACTTATAGTTAGTGTTTATTTCGCTAGTTTAATAAAAGAATATCCTGAGATGGGTATATCTGTAAAAAAAGATTCTAACCAATATGTTATATATGACTTATCAAAATATAGTTGGGCAGGAAAAAGGGATTTCCAAATAGGAGATATTATAGAAAAAATTGATGACGAGTCACCATCTAAACATTTTACAGTTGGATCGTATCATTCAATTGAACAAGCGAAAAAAATCACATTAAATAGGAATGGGGAAATAAAAGAGTATGAGATAAAATATACACCTTATAGTAAGCAATTATTTTATCATTTGTTCATTCCAGTTGGGTTTTATGTAGTATGTTTTTTGATGGCATTCTATCTTTTAATGTTTGTTCCTGAAATGAATCGTAGTACCACTAATCTAGTATATTTTTTAATTTCTCTTGGTGTGAACTTTATTAGTATTATGGCTGTTGAAAGAGATGATATATTCTCTTTTATTGTGGCTTCAATTGCATTAGTATGTTCATTTACTTTTTTTATTCGGTTCATGATGTTATATTTTTTGAATAATCAAATAAAGTTTTTAATACCAAAGCAATCAAAAGTTTTAAATGCAATATCGATATTCCTTATTATAGTGAGTATTTTTGTATATATAGAACATAATGAATGGGCGAATTTGTTTACGATCATTTTAAGTTTGATATTATTTTGTTGTACAGTATACCTTTTAGTAAGATTTTATTTTAAAAGTAAAAATAGTAGTTACATTAAATATTTAAAAATTATTATTATTAGTTTTTTTGTGTCGGCAACCCCATTTGTTTGTTTATATTTAATTCCAAATTTATATTATGGAGAAGAGTTTATAAGCAGTGAAACAACGGGGATTTTCTTTTTATTTATCCCAGTGTGCTTGTTTTATTTAGTAATTGCAGGGAAGTTGTTTAATTTTAGATTTATTATTCAGCGACTACCGCATTATATTATTTTATCTGTAGGGATTAACATATTTTTGGCAGTATTAACTATGGTAATTTTTGAAGAGAGTGAGGCAAGTCTATTAGAGTGGATAAAATTTAGAGTTATTGCTATTATTATCTGTATTTGTTTTTTATATATTAAGGATTATATAGATTTTAAGTTGAGAAAAAGTTTATATCATCATCAAAAAAATTATCAATTCAGTTTGCATCGATTTTTACATCAAGCAAAAAATGAATATAAACTATCAAATTTAATTTATAGTATGCGAAGAGAGATAGCGGATATTTTAAAACTTGAAGAGACGTGCTGCGTAGAAATAAATAAAATTGAGAAGTCTGTCCGTGTTTTGGATAGTGAATATGTTCCGCACCGGACGATAGAAATGGTATTTAATCATCAACTAGATACCTACAAGGTTGGTTCCATCGTACAGTTAGAAAAACACTTTGGATTTGTTTTATCTGCTTCAGCAGAAAAAATGCTTATTTTATTGTGTAATTATAATGGAAAAGAAAATTTAAATGTAGATGAAGTAGTTTGGATTGAAACATTATGTAATTATGCAGATTTATTATTAGAGTGTTCTAATCAAATTGAAGACCTATTAAAGCAATTACAGGAGATAAAAAGTTTAGAGCAACCACCTATGTGGTTGGCGAGACTTATGTTCAAACTATCAGAAAAAGAACGAACAAATCTTGCAAGTGATATACATGATGGAGTTTTGCAAGATCAAATACGTTTAACTAGAAAATTTGAAAGTTATAATGAACGTGTTAAAGATGAGGAAATGAAAGATATACTTAATGAAATATATGAAGAACTATTAGATCATATTTATACAATTCGTGAAACGTGTAATAATTTGAGGCCACCATTTTTATATGAGTTAGGTTTAAAACAAGCACTACTGAATTTATTTAAGCAAATTAATTTAAAAGCGACCTTTTTCTTCTACTATGATATTGCTGAAAGAATTGTTGTTCCTAGTATTGAACATGAACAAGCGATTTATCGAATTATACAAGAACTATTAAACAACGCAATGAAACATTCAAAAGCGACAAATGTAACGATAAGATTATTTCACAAAAACGATCACCTATATTTAACTTATGTAGATAATGGGGTAGGTGTTAAGTTAGATGAAGTAAACCATTCTTACAACACGTTAGGCTTGTCTGGAATTGTCACTAGGATACAAAGCCTAAATGGAGAGATGTCTGTTGAATCAAAACCTAATCTCGGTTTGCAAATACTTATTAAATTTAAAGATAATTAGCTTCTGAAAAGTCGTCAGGTGATAGGGTGATTTTGTGTGTAATGATATTGAAAGGGTGAGAATATGATTTCAATACTTGTAGTAGATGACCATGTTGCAGTAGGATTAGGGACGAAGGCGTTAATTGAAAAATACGATGAGATGAATGTAGATGTAGTGCATAATAGTATAGAAGTAGAAAAAATAATTAAGAATCAAAAATATGATGTTTACTTAATTGATTTACAAATGCCGAATATAAACGGTTTAGAGTTATCTAAGAAAATATTAAAGATACATTCAGAGGCATCGATCCTTATTTTTACAGGATTTGATGTATTTGCACATTATAATTTGCTAATAAATAATGGGATTCTTGGTGTATTGAGTAAAACTTCTTCTGAGGAGCAAGTGATAAATGCAATACACCATGCAGTGAAAAAAGAAGTTGTTTTACCTTATCAATTAGTTAGGCAATTGAGAATAACAGAAAATATATCAAATATAAGCATAGAAGATGGACCCGAAAGGGCAGTATCTTTAAATGAAGAAGAGAAAAAAATCCTAGTTGAAGTAAGTAAGGGGAAAACAAATAGAGAGCTTGCCGAAATATTAAATTTAAGTCAAAGGTCGGTAGAATATAAATTAACTGACATATTTCATAAGTTACAGGTGTCATCAAGGATGGAAGCAGTACAAAAGGCGCAAGAACTAGGGATTATTTATACTTTAACAATATGAAGCAATTAGGATTGGTTATATGTGTATAAGTGTAACTTGTTTATGAAAGAGAAAGATTTATATAAAACAAAATAAGGTTTATTTCGCTAGGCATAAGCTCAATATAATATTGGTTTATGCCTTTTTTATTTATGTGATATGGATAATTTTTGGTTTTTCGCACGGCTTCCCGCAAAAATAAATGCGTTCCCCCGTGCGTACTTTTCGTTTATGTATTTCAAGAAAATGGTTAACATTATATGTAGAGTTGAAAACTTAGTTGTCTTACTTAATGGATATAGACTAAAAAAGATAAATTGAAGTATTTAATTATATGTGTTTTAAGTACTTTAGTGAATAAAGAAAGGAGGAAAATGAAGATATTGAATAAAAGAAAAAAAATAGGGCGTATTTGTTTAGCAAGTACGATTATTTTTACACAATTAAGTACATTAGATGCTTTATCAAGTACAGCTTATGCAATTGAAGATAATCAAGAAATAAAATTATTGTTACAATCTGAAAAGAATAAAGCGCAGGTAGATGAAGAAATAGTATTAAGAATAATGGAATTGAAAAAAACTGGTGACAAAGTTGAGATTGTAGTGCCAGAAGGTATGGAATTTGATGAAGAGGCGACTAAACTATTGAATGAACGAAATGGCACGTCTGAAAGAATTCGTTTAATAGAAAATGCGGTAATTCAAATTGAGAAAAATTCACAAAGTAAAGCTTTAGATGTAGTACGTTTGTCGGTGAAAGGAAAAAGGCCTGGAACTTATAAATTCGAGACGAAGCTAAAGCAAGGGAATCAAGAAGTTCAATCGAAAATAAATCCAATAGTATATATTACTGAAAATCCAATGGTGAAAGGGACTTCTGAAGAGAAGAAGTCTGACATCATTCATCAAAGTGATAAAGAAGAAAAAAGCGAAAAAAATGTAGAAATCCATAATGAAGAAGGCACTGGGCTAAAAGAAGTAAGCTCTGAAGAAAGCAAAGAAAATGTCGTGAAACAGAAAGAAACAACTCAAGCAGAAATAGAAAAAATAATTGATTCAGAAAAAACACATGTTGAAGAAGTGAAAAATGAAGAAAAAGCGTCTAATGAAAAAGCGACTATAGAAAAGGTAGAAGAGCGCTTAGAGAATCAGGAAGTTAAACATGCTGTAGTAAATGGCACAGTAGATGTTTATGATGATAAAACATTTAGAGAAGCGTTGAATGATAAGAGTGTTTCAAAGATTAACATCAAAAACGACTTTACTGTAAATCACCCTGCATATGGTTTTCTCACTTTTCCAGTTAGATCAGATTTGGTGATTGAAGGAAATGGTCATACTGTTGACTTTGGAGGGCTATGTGGGGTTTTCACAGCTACTGTGGCGAATAAAATGAATCTTACTATACGAAATATAAACATTCTTGGAAGTAACTATTATGGACCGTTTCGGATGGATGCACCTCCGAATTCTAACTCTGCTTTTATAAAATATGAAAACTTGAGTTATATAGGACCGCAGTTAACGTGTTCTTATAATGCGGATGTTATATTTGCTGGTAAGCTGAATGTTCAATCGGTTGAAAAATACACGTCATTAGACGGAAAATCTATTCCAACTATCGGTACAGATACACAGCAAAATGTTGAAGCGACAAATGTGAAATTTCTTGAAGGTACTCATTATACTGGTAGCACTAAAAAATCAGCAGTATTTGGGCTATTTAATGGTGGAACAGTAGATGTAGGGAAAGATGCCATTATTGATGTTTCAGCATCTGATACTGGCGGAGAAAATCCGCAGGCAGTAATTGTAACGCAAGGGCAGTTTATAATCCATGACGGTGCAAAAGTTAACGTGAATACAACTTCAACTAGCAATCGAGGCGGAATACGTGTTGAAGGAACAAATTCGGGGATTACTGTAAAAAAGAATGCAGAGTTGATCATTAATACAAAAGGTAATCTAGGTTACAATGCGCTTTATCTAGGACCAAGTGCAAATCTTAAAGTTGCTGATAGTGCGAAATTAACTGTGAAATCAGAAAACACATCAACTTCTACACAAGCAAGTGTATATGCAGGGAATGGAAGCTCTTTTATAATTGGTGAAAAATCAACGTTCGATGTACATTCCGATGGAACTGGATCAAAAAACCTTATTTATATTGGTACAAATGCAAAGTTCCAATTCGCAAATGCTGAAAGAGTAAATTTGGCATTAGATAATTCTCATGCATCAAGTAGGCTAATTTATATGTATGGCGTAAGTGGAGTATTAGATGTAGATGTACAGCGTGTAAAAGCTTGGAAAAATGGTGTGTCAATCGATGATGATGATAAACCAAGTTACATCTGGAATCCGATGTATGGAATGCAGGTTAAATATAATTATAGTGACGTTAGAGAAGCAGTAGGGAATTCATTAACTGAAAAAGTACAAAATGATTTCCGAGAAAACTTCCGAACGCAAAACTTTAAAAGAGTACTATTTGAATATATTCCAAATGTAGCAGTTTCTATTGATGAATTAACAGATAATCAGAATAAAGAAAACAGTCATATTATTACGGGTGTTACAAATCCAGGTGCGTTAGTGCGTTTATCAGGAGACGATGCAATTCCAAGTCCAACAATTGATTCTTCTGATATAAATATTTCTGAAAAGTATCACGTAGTTGCTGATAGTGAAGGGAAATATTCATTTACTTTGCCTAAAGGGAAATATTTAACGGCTGGAAATACAGTAAAAGCTTTCTCGTATTTAAATGGTAAATTTGCTGAGTCAAAAACAATTGTTAAGGATGAAACAGCTCCAGAAAAGCCTATTCTTGAGGAACCAATTAAAGATATATCCGAAAAGTTTCAAGGAAAAGCTGAACCAAATTCATTCGTACATATTTATAGTGAGGATGTGCTAATTGGATCGGTGAAAGCAGATGCTAACGGAGTATATACATTTGTAATACCAGAAGAGAAAAGACCTTTAGTTCCTGGAACTAAATATTATGCAACAGCTACAGATGCAGCAGGAAACGTAAGTGAGAAATCTGATCTCGTTAGCGTGAAAGATACAATGCCACCGACAGCTAGTCCGGTTACTCAAGTAATCAAAATTGGGGATGATTTATCGGATAATGCGAAAGATTATGTAACGAATGTAAATGATAATGCAGGTATTTCTGATAGTAATCTTTCTTACAAAGTTACGAAAAAACCAGATGTATCGAAAATAGGATATGTTGAAGCTGAAGTTACAATAACGGATGCGGCTGGAAACGCAACGAAAGTGATTGTTCCTGTATTCATAAAAGATGATCAGGTTACGATTGGAAATGAAGCTGCCATACAGGCGAGGGATTTTGTATCTGTTGTAGATGATGTGCCGACAGATGTGGAACAGTTAAAGCAGTTTATATTGAAAGAAGCAGAAGTGAAGGCGTGGGAACTTCCAGGCGGAGCTGATGTTACGAAGGAAGTTCAAATTGTAGATATAGGTGGTTTAACAAATCAAATTGGTGATTACACTGTAACTTTAAAAGTTAAAGATGTTGAAAGAAAGATTAAAGTAAGTGTAATTGGTGGGAATCTTGAGCTAATTGATGTGCCACAAAGTATTTCGTTTGGTAATGTAAAAGTTCAATCAAGGGAGAAAGTCTTTAACCGTAACGGTATGAAAGGAAAATTAATTGTTTCTGATAAACGTAAAGATAAGACTGAGTGGCAAGTTTATGTAAAGCAAACAAGCCCATTAATGAATACGGACAATGATATATTACCTGATTCGATTGTATATAGTACAAATGGTATTGATACCGTATTAAATGAACAGTCTTACTTAGTTACTACTCATACTTCAACGAATAATGAAGATGTTTCGTTTGATTGGAAGGATGACGAAGGGATTCGCTTACGGGTTACTTCAGGTCCAAATATAAAAGTAAATAAGAGCTATAAAGGTGAGCTTGAATGGACGTTAACGAATGCTCCAATTTAAAGTGAAATATCTAGAAGCTAGAATGTAGATATTAAATTTAGAAAGGAGATAGTGTAATGGTGAAGAAATACGTCCTATTACTGATGATACTAGTAGTACCGGTGTTTCTCTTTTATGAAGAAGTATTGGCAAATAGTATGAATTCAAAAGCAGGAATTACTTTTTCAAATAGTTATAATCCGTCAGAAATTGAGGATCCATTGATTCCAGATGGATCTAAAATAGTCGTCAATATATCAGACGACCGGATTACTAATAAGGTGTTGCCAAAAACAGGCGGACAAACCTCACTTATTTTGCAGTATGCAGGGGTAGGTTTATTGATAGCAGCCTGTATAACATTATTTCAAACTAGGAAAATAGAAACAAAAGTTTCTATTAAATAAATTAATTTAGTGGAGGTAAATGATGAAATTAACAAAATTAGCATTAGCAGGAGCGGTATCACTTGCAGCGCTTGCAGGGGGAACACAAGCATTTGCAGAAGAAGCAGCTTCAATGAAGTCTGTAACGGATGTAATCTTTACAGAAAATGAAGGTATTACGGGACCGGTTGATCCAACGAACCCAGATGAAGTAGTTGAGCCGATTGAAGATCCAGAAAATCCAGACGATACACATGAGCCAGGAACCAATGGACCGTTAAGTATTGATTATGTATCTAATTTCCATTTCGGAAAACAATCGATTTCTGGTCATGATAAAGTTTACTATGCTGAGTTAGAAAATGTAAAAACAGCATCAGGACAAACAAAAAAAGTGCCAAATTATGTACAAATCACAGATAACCGTGGTACAAACGTAGGGTGGAAACTGACGGTAAAACAAGATGATCAATTTACAACTGCAGACGGTAAAAAGTTGGATGGTGCTGAGATTAAATTAATGAATTCAGTTGTAAACTCTGCAACAGATAAAAAATACGCGCCAACGGCAAAACCTGTAACGTTAAATCCAGACGGATCAGCACAAGATGTAACGAGTGCACAACAAGGTCAAGGTATGGGAACATGGACAACTGCATATGGTCAAGATATTGAACAAGCTAAAAACAGTGTTAGTTTATCTGTACCAGGTACAACAGAAAAGGTAAAAGATGCAAAGTATAAAACGACATTAACTTGGACTTTAGAGGATACACCGAAATAATTTCTGAATATTGAAAATGAAAAATAACGTAAAAGGAGAACTAATATGAAATTTACAAAAGTAGCAGTAGTAGGAGCATTCGCATTAACAACATTAGCGGGAGGAACATCAGCTTTCGCAGAAAAAGATGGTGGAACGTTAAATTCAAAAGCTTTTATTCAGTTTGAAAAAAATACAGATACGGTAGATCCAATTAATCCAATTAATCCGGATGAAGTAGTAGAGCCAATTGTAGATCCAGAAAATCCAGATGATACACATGAGCCAGGAACCAACGGCCCGTTAAGTATCGACTATGTATCTAACTTTAATTTTGACAAACAAAAAGCATCTGGTAATAACGAGGTGTACTATGCAAAATTAGATAATGTGAAAAATAAAAAAACAGGTGCTGAAAGTGAAGTTCCAAACTTTGTACAAGTAACAGATAATCGTGGTACAAATGCAGGGTGGAAATTAACAGTAAAACAAAACGATCAATTTACAACTGCAGATGCTAAAGAGTTAACGGGAGCTACTTTAACGCTGAAGAACGGTACGTTAAATTCCGCAGCTGGTACTAAGGCACCAACAGCTGCACAAAATATCGCTTTAACTCCAGGTCAAGCTTTTGATGTTGCGACAGCCCAAGAAGAAGAAGGTATGGGAACATGGACGAATTCGTTCGGTGAATCAGTAAAAGAT
This sequence comes from Bacillus sp. AY2-1, assembly GCF_008368965.1. NCBI lineage: Bacteria > Bacillati > Bacillota > Bacilli > Caryophanales > Bacillaceae > Bacillus > Bacillus sp. AY2-1. The sequence continues at coordinate 9,061 of NZ_QPEL01000168.1, forward strand.
GGCGAGAAGAGCGTTGAGTTAAGTGTACCGGGTAAAACGAAAAAAGAACAAGCTCAGTACACAACTTCTCTAACTTGGGAATTAAAAGACGCACCAATGTAATAGAAGCATTTAAGAGAAATAACGAAAGAGATAAAGCTGTTTTTCAGTCTTTATCTCTTTCGTTTGTATATTAAACTATGGAATATGTGAGGAATATAGTATGAAATATGTAAAGAAAATTATGAGTTTTTTATTGGCTGTAGCGATTTGTATAACTGTTTTTAATGTGAAAGTAGAAGCAGCTGAAATGAAATTTGCGGTAACCGCGGTCATTCCAGAAAATCAAGTGGATAAAAACCAAACATATTTTGATTTGAAGATGGAACCAGGACAAAAACAAACGCTGCAAGTACAAATGAAAAATGATACAGATAAAGAAGTAGAAGTAGAGACATATGCGAATACCGCAATTACAAATAATAATGGAATCACTGATTACAGTGTAGTGAATCCAGAGTTTGATACTACATTAAAGACACCATTTTCAAAAATTGCTAAAGTACAAAAGGAGACAAAAATTCCAGCGAAAAGTACAGTAGTAGTAAATGTGAATATTGAAATGCCTACAGAATCATATGATGGTGTGATTTTAGGTGGTTTATACTTTAAAGAAAAAGAAGATGAAAAAGATAAGAAAAAATCAGAAGGTGTGCAAATCAAAAATAAGTATGCATATGCTATCGGTGTTGTATTAAGAGAAACGGATGCAGAAGTAAAACCAGATATGAAATTAAATGAAGTAAAACCAGGTCAAGTGAATGCGCGTAATGTAGTGACAGCGAATTTACAAAATATAAAACCAGCAATGTTAAAGAATTTAAGCGTAGATGCAAAGGTATACACTGAAAAAGGTAAAGATATACTACATGAAACGAAAAAAGAAAATTTAAGAATGGCACCAAATTCTAACTTCGATTATGCAATTAGTTGGGACAATAAAGCTTTAGAGCCAGGAACATACCGTCTAGAAATGAAAGCAACGGACGGTGACCAGAAATGGGAGTGGACCAAAAAATTTACGATTGAAGGAAAAGAAGCACAGAAGTTAAATGATACAGCTGTAGAGGCCAAAAAGGATTATACTCTGTACTATATTATCGGTGGAATTTTATTACTTGTAGTACTACTAGTTTTAGTATTCTTGCTAGGAAGACGCTCTAAGAAAAAAGATGGCGAACAAGAATAGTAAACGATATATATTGATGATGTAAGTACTATTAAGAGAATGATAGCATGATACAAAACACTGTTAAGAAATAGTGTTTTGTATTTTTTTATAAAGTATTTGAAAGAAAGAGAATATTAGTCAGAATGGCCAATTTATAGATTCGCAAGGTCGTAAATTAACAGGTTTGAAAATTACGTGATTTTGGAAAGTGTGTATAATATACGGGTGTGAAAGAGAAGGGTATGTAATATAACAATATTATTATATGATTTTTAAAATGTGCACTGCGTTATGAATGGGAAAAGAGGGCGATACAAGATGCGAATTGGAAAAAAGGTGATAATTGTTATGATAATAGCAATTATTAATATTTCTTTATTATTTTCTAATCTCAATGTACTAGCGGTTGAGGTGTAAAAGAACCGCTAATTAATGCTATGAGGTATGTAAAGGGCAGTCAACAATATACGTTAGGTGAAACGGCTGTAGAAGTGGCTGCGTCTATTTCAACGAATAACGAACCGACTGAAGTAGCTTGGAATGAAGAAACGAATGGTATCCGATTATTTATTGAGCCTAGTCCGCTTATTAAATTTGTTATGGAATATAAAGGAAAGTTAGAGTGGGTGTTAGCAGATGTGCCGATATAACGCGGTATTCACGCAAGAAAAAATGCGTGAATGCGAGAGGAATGTTCGGTGATATAAATGGAAGAATATAGTATAGTTACATTAAAGGCAAAATAAACTCGCGAGGACTAGCAGCTTAATATATTGCCTTTTATTAGGGTGTCTAGTCGTATTCAAGTATATACTAATTCATAACAATCAATATAAAGAAAATTATTTGAAAGACAGTCAATTATTTTAAGACACGGTAAAAAATTGCTGTAATAAGTTATTAGTATTGCATTGTTAAAAGAGTAATTTAGGGTTGAGTTACTCCAATTGATAAAAATCCTATACTTTGTCAATATAGTGATTTTATCGTCCATTATTTGTTGTTATTTTGCGTTTGTTGTTTTTGCTTGGGCCTCCTTTAAGGAGGCCTTTTTTTATGAGAACGGATGAAGTGCATCCTTACACATAATAAAGCCTCTTTAAAATCCCCATATGTTGGTGAATATTTTAAAGAGGAATGTATGATCTAACATGTATTATCACTTAATGAAATACTCAGTTTTAATGTTCTTTTCCTTCAAAAACTTTTCAATTTCTTTTTGCTTCCTACCATTAGCTTTCTCAAAGCGCTTTGTAAAAGAGAAATCAGTTTTGAATAAGTTACCATCTTGAGCGAGTTTGTCTAATTCTTGATCTAGTTCTACTGAAAGTGCTGTAGATGATGAAATAAATTCATATATTTCTTTTGAAGGCTTTTTGTAATCATCAGGGATTGTATTGTTACTAATAAAATTATGGAAGTTTGTATCATTTTGTTTCGCTAATTCTATTAGTTTTTGTAATTTTTCTCGGTCAGATTCAGTGATATTTTCATCGGATGTAGTGGATGAAAGTGGAACGATATTTTCGTCTAACTCTCCGCTATAATTTAAATAACTTTTTATATTTTGTTTCATTTCGTCTTCACTAATATTTTCATTTTTCTTTGAGGAACTAAATATATTTTCTGGAACTTTAATAGCAACATCTTTAATAGATTGTACATCGTTTTCTTCCTTAGGTTGTACACTGTTTGAACAAGCTGATAGAAATAACATTGTAAGTAACATGAGTGGGTATAAAATATAATTTTTCATCTTAATCTCCTTTTGCATTAGTGTCGTTGCAAAATAGCTACATTCCATTTCAAATACTTAACTAAAGCTACGTATAGATGTTTTATTATTTGATAACATATGACTGATATTAGTAAGCCGATGCAAAAAGCTATGAATACATTGTAAACATCGGAATAACTGATTTGATGAAACCCTTTAAAGAATCCTAACCCTATTAATAATATAGGCGAAATAATTAATAACGGTGTAGCAATTATAAGTGCTAGAAGAAGCGGTAATAGAAAGAGTAATACGAAAAAGGCGATAATGATAAATATAAAGTTTAAAACACTTAAGCTCATAACAGAAAACAGTGCTTTCATAATGTTTTTTAGGCTGCGCCTATTGTCAGCGTTGCTTATTGCATATGAAACGTTAAGTTCTTTAGCGATAGTTTTAGGGTTTCCTAGTTTTTTAGAAATTTCCTCTTCAGATATTCCATCTTGTTTACCACTAATAAAATGAGTTTCGTACTCCGAGATAATATCCTCCTTTTCTAAAATAGGCATATTCCGTAGGGAAGAACTAAGTTGCTCTAAAAATTCACTTTTGTTCATAACAATCACTTTCCTTTATAAAATGATGAATTATGGCTGAAAATCCTATCTTTTTTCTAAACAGCACACACAATCTATATCTACTTTTTGAAAGGAGATATACTAATTGTGAATAACATTCCAAATAATGGTTATTCCATTATTTACAAATATATCACTTACTATTGTTCTTTGCAAGGTACTATAAAATTTTTAATATTATAAATGGATGGAAATATTTTTGCGTATTTTTAGAAGAGATATAAAAATGTTATTTTAAGATAAACAAAAGGTTGTAAGCGCATTCTTTGGGTGTTGTCAAAATAATTTCAAATTCATATTGTTGGAAAAATAATGCATTTGTACTATAATGATAAACGATACTTCACCACGTTAATTAACTAGGTGAAATTAAAATCTTTATTACACACATTATGAAATAAAGGGTGATTAGTTTTGAGTACAGGTGTAAAAGCAAACGACGTGAAGACAAAAACAAAAGGAGCAGATCTTGTTGTTGATTGTTTAATTAAACAAGGTGTTACACATGTTTTCGGTATTCCAGGAGCAAAGATTGACTCTGTATTTGATGTATTGCAAGAAAGAGGACCAGAGTTAATCGTTTGTCGTCATGAACAAAATGCAGCATTTATGGCAGCTGCTATTGGTAGATTAACAGGGAAACCGGGCGTATGTCTTGTAACTTCAGGGCCAGGGACATCAAATTTAGCGACAGGTCTTGTTACTGCGAATGCGGAGAGTGATCCCGTTGTTGCTTTAGCTGGTGCAGTACCGCGTACGGATCGATTAAAACGTACGCATCAATCTATGGATAATGCTGCACTATTCGAACCAATCACAAAATATAGCGTAGAAGTAGAGCATCCTGATAATGTGCCAGAAGCACTTAGTAATGCATTTCGAAGTGCGACTTCCACAAATCCGGGAGCTACTTTAGTAAGTCTTCCGCAAGACGTTATGACTGCGGAAACAACTGTAGAGTCTATCGGTGCGCTTTCTAAGCCACAGCTTGGAATCGCTCCCACACATGATATTACATATGTAGTAGAAAAAATAAAATCAGCGAAATTACCAGTTATTTTACTCGGTATGAGAGCGAGCACAAATGAAGTGACGAAAGCTGTTCGTAAATTAATTGCGGATACAGAACTTCCTGTCGTTGAAACATATCAAGCAGCTGGTGCGATTTCACGTGAGTTAGAAGATCATTTCTTCGGCCGCGTTGGATTATTTCGTAACCAACCAGGTGATATTTTACTAGAAGAAGCAGACCTTGTTATTTCTATCGGTTATGATCCAATCGAGTATGATCCAAAGTTCTGGAATAAACTTGGCGACAGAACGATTATTCATCTTGACGACCATCAAGCAGATATCGACCATGATTACCAACCAGAGCGTGAATTAATTGGTGATATTGCCTTAACGGTAAATAGCATCGCGGAGAAATTACCGAAACTTGTATTAAGTACGAAATCAGAAGCGGTATTAGAACGATTACGCGCAAAATTATCAGAACAAGCAGAAGTTCCAAATCGTCCTGCAGAAGGTGTTACGCATCCACTTCAAGTGATTCGTACACTTCGTTCTTTAATTAGTGACGATACAACTGTTACATGTGACATCGGTTCCCATTCTATTTGGATGGCGAGATGTTTCCGTTCTTATGAACCACGTAGATTATTATTTAGTAACGGCATGCAAACGTTAGGTGTTGCACTTCCTTGGGCAATCGCAGCTACTTTAGTAGAACCAGGTAAAAAAGTAGTTTCCGTATCAGGTGACGGTGGTTTCTTATTCTCAGCGATGGAGTTAGAAACGGCGGTACGTTTAAATTCTCCAATCGTCCATCTTGTTTGGAGAGACGGCACATATGATATGGTTGCATTCCAACAAATGATGAAATACGGCAGAACATCAGCTACAGAGTTTGGTGATGTTGATCTTGTGAAATATGCGGAAAGTTTCGGAGCGTTAGGTCTTCGTGTTAACACGCCTGATGAATTAGAAGAGGTATTAAAAGAAGCATTAGCAGCAGATGGTCCTGTCATTATTGATATTCCAATTGACTATCGTGACAATATTAAATTAAGCGAAAAATTATTACCAAACCAATTAAACTAATGGAGGCAGATTTGAGATGACTGTTGCGCAATTAATTGATATTGATGCAAAAAAAACGAAAACGAGTAATGAAGTATATCAAACATCTACAATGCTTGCGCTATTAGATGGTATATATGATGGTGTGATTAGCTTTGAAGATTTGAAAAAACATGGTGATTTTGGCATCGGCACATTTGATCAATTAGATGGTGAAATGATTGCATTTGATAATGAATTTTATCATTTACGTTCAGACGGTTCAGCAGAAAAAGTAGAACCAGAAGAAACAACACCATTTGCTACTGTAACGTTTTTTGAAAAAGAAATGAGTTATACGGTAGAGCATCCGATGAATCGTGAAGAAGTTGAAGCGTTATTACATGAATTAATGCCAAGTAAAAACTTATTTTGCGGTATTCGAATGGACGGTACGTTCCGTGAAGTAAGAACGAGAACTGTTCCAAGACAAGAAAAACCGTATACACCGCTCGTTGAAGTGACGAAATCACAACCAATCTTTTCATTTGAAAATACAGAAGGTACGCTTGCTGGATTTTGGACACCAGATTATGCGCAAGGTATTGGTGTAGCTGGATTCCACTTACATTATATTGATGATGAAAGAAGCGGGGGTGGACATGTTTTCGACTATGTTATAGAAAACTGTACGATCCAAATTTGTCAAAAAGCTCATATGCATTTAGCACTTCCAGAAACAGCTGATTTTATGGCGGCTGAATTATCAAGAGAAAACTTAGAGGATAATATTGCAACTGCGGAAGGTGCAGAGTAAAAAGGGAAGCCAATTCGGCTTCTCTTTTATTTTGAGTTACTCCCGATATGCGGAATAATGCTCATCAGAAATAGAATAGTTCTCTTTACCAGTTAAGGCTGATACTTCTACTAATTGATGTCCAAGCCCATCCCATACTGTAACAGTATATAAGGATGACCATTTAATATTCCCACGAGCGAGTCGGAAAGAATAATAGTCGTTATCTGTTGTTACTAAAACTTTGTTATAAATAATATTTTTCGTTTTTTTATTTTGTAAAATAAGGACAAAGTCTAGTTTATCTTCTTGTTTCGGAATTTGTATTATTCTTGCTATAAACATTCCATTTGGATTTTTCTTCGTTTTATATACTTTTTCTGATTCTATTTTTAGTTCAGGTTTGCCTCTCATAGTCTCTCCCTTTACATATGTTTATTTCTTTGAAACAAACGGATGCCCGTCATAATAAAAACGCCACGGATAATGTACAGCTTCTTCTGCATAGTCGATATTAATACGAGGTCCTGCTGCTATTTTATATTGTGATGATATATGTTCATCTTTTGGGACCAGTTCAATATGCAATGTGTCACTTTGTAATGATAAGCCTCGTTCTTTTAAAGTAATTCCGAGTGCACGGCATAGTTTGCCAGGGCCGCTTGTTAAGTTTTTATATTGCGCTTTTGTAATGTCTGTTTTGTTGTAGCGCGCTAGTTTTATTTCTTCAATACCGTCTACTGGCTCAAGGGCTCGAATGAGAACACCTTGCGGGGTGCCCACTGGCGCCGTAATAACGTTAAAACAATGGTACATACCGTAAATTAAATATACGTAAGCATGCCCTGGTGCGCCAAACATAACTTCTGTGCGATCTGTCCGTCTGCCGCCGTAACTATGTGCGGCCTTATCATCTGGGCCTTTATATGCTTCTACTTCTACAATGATTCCGCTTCGCTTTATGCCGTCTACAATATGAACAAGTTTTTGCCCGAGTAATTTTTTTGCGACTTCTAACGTATCGCCTTCATAAAAAGAAGGAGGTGCCTGCATTGTACTATCTCCTTTACTAAGTGTATATGTATATAGTAAACCAAATTTTCAGTAGTAATTCTAACTCGTTCTATTTGCTACATTTATTTCATAAATTATGGATAGAGTACAACAGCGAAGAGGGGGAGTGCGACATGATTTATCGCTTACTAGCTCTTAATATAGATGGGACACTACTATACAACAATGGAAAAATTGCAAAAGGATTAAGAGAAACAATTGAATTTGTGAAAAGAAAAGATGTATACGTTACGTTATTTACGAGCCGTAATTTTCAATCCGCTCATAAAGTAGCAAAGGCGTTAAAATTAGATTCTATATTAGTGACACATGGTGGTGCTTTCGTTTCAGCAACGTTAGATAAGCCGTACGTTCAAAGAAGATTGTCTGAAGAGAAGACTTTTAACATTGTGCAAGTGTTAGAGCACTTTGATTGTAACGTACGTATTTCTCATGAACGGTTTTCGATAGGAAATCGTGAGAGAAATACACCAAACTTAATTGCGCGCACTGTATTATCAAGCGCAGATCCGTTATTTTATCCAGTTCAATTTGTAGATTCGTTAGGTGATGCGCTTCGGGACCATCCGGTAGCGGCGCCAAAAATTGATGTTCTTTTCCAAAGTAAAGGTGAAAAAGAAAGAGGACTGAACACATTAAGAAAAGCATTCCAAGATGTAGAGTATGTTGAATGTGATTCAAAACGAATAGAAATTTTACCGCAAAATGTATCAAAGTTACGTGGATTACAATTGCTTGGAGAGCATTTAAATATTTCGCTAAATGAAATGGTTGCGATTGGAGATAGTATGGAAGATTTAGAGGTTATTGAAAACGTGGGACTTGGGGTAGCGATGGGGAACGCGCCTGTAGAATTAAAGCAAGCAGCAGATTGGATCACACGTTCAAATAGTGAAAACGGTGTAGAGTATATGATTAAAGAGCATTTCCGTAAGCAATTCCCGCTTCCGTTTTTGAAGAATCATAAAAATACACCGAAACGATGACAGAAAAACGTAGCTTTTTGGCTACGTTTTTTTGTTTATCTTATTAAAAACAGTGAAAGCGTTTTAAAATATGAATTGTGTATGAAATCTATACAATTCACTTGAATCCTTTAGAAAACTAATGTAAAGTGAATGATGTTGCCAAAATAGTTACACCACATGAAATATTCTTCAGATTAATTTTATTGGGCTCCCATACGTAAAAGTATTTCCGCATGACAGTTTAGTTCACGTATTATTTCAAAAATGAATTGTAGCAATCTTATTAAGTAGTTGTAGTGTTTCTTTGTTTTATTTAAATGGATTATTTTAAGTTAATGTGAGTAAGGTTTGGTACATATGATATGTACTTCTTTTTGTGGTTTTAGGAAGTTTAAAAGGGGGAATGAATTTCTTGAGGAAATCATTTAATCAAAAAATTAAAAAGTTAAGTAGTAGTTTAATAGTTGTATTACTAATATGTATGAATTTTTTAATCCACTTACCATTTAAAGCAGAGGCAGCTACAAAAGAATTAAAGGGTTTAGGTGATGTATCTTATTACAACGCCATCATTTTTGGAGATCATAGTGCAACGAGTGCGGATATTGAAGGTGCGATGGCTGTTCAGAAAAATATGAACGCATCAAGTTATACAGTCGTAGCGGCTGCAACTGGAGCAAATAACTTAGCTGGAGCAACTTGGGTAGATGAAGGATATCCATCATTATTACTAGGCGGTCAATTTACGAAAGCGGGAGCAGGACAAGTAATTATTCAAGATGGAACAGTGGCGATGACAAAAGACGGTGACCCAGATGGCGCAATGAAAACATCATATGACCGTATCTCTTATAAAGAGCAAGCGGAGATTGATGCTAAGTTTAAAGAATTTAGAAAAGACGTTGATGGTGTAATCGGGGATGCAAGTAAACTACAGACTGATAAGCCAAAACCTAATATGAGCTTTGGCATCGGTGAAGATGTAAATAACCCTAATATTTATGTCTCTTCAGGCCAAACTGGAAAGAAAACATTTGATGTAAAAGACGTTTTTCTTCCGAATGTAGAGAATAAAGACTTTATTGTTATTTATTCAGATGCAGAAGAAGTGAGTTTTGGTGGCGGTGCAATTTTGTATGATACAAGAAATACTGGGATGGCGACGGATTTAATTAATACATCTCAAGCATACGATCCTAATTCATCTTTTACTGAGTTAGCTAGTAAGGTAATTTGGGTATTTCCTAATGCTACAAAGATAACAACTAAAGGTTATGGTGTAGTAGGTAGTGTGTTTGCACCTAATGCAGTTGTAGAAACAAAAGGTGGTTCTATTAATGGACAAGCCTATGTTGGAGGATTACACCAAAGAGATGGTTTTGAGGTTCATAACTTTAAATTTAACTGGCCAAAGTGGAATAAGCCAGCAGCTGAAAAAGGACATTTACAAATTAAAAAAGTTGATGAAAATGATGAAAACATTGTTTTAAAAGATGCAAAATTTGATGTTATAGACAAAGATAATAACGTTGTGGCTACTGTTACAACAAACGAAAAGGGTATTGCGGAAGTTAAAGATTTACCACTTGGTGACTATTTTGTAAAAGAAATAAATGCACCAGAAGGATATATAAAAGTTGATACACCAGTCAAAGTAACAATTGATAATACAAACGTAATTGAACTTGTTATGAAGAATACGAGAAAAGTAGAGAATGGCCAATTTAAATTATTGAAAAAAGATAGTGAATCTGGTCAACTTCTACCAGGTGCAAAATTTGATGTTATCGATAAAGATGGGAAAGTTGTGGAAACAATTGTTACAGATGATAAAGGTGAAGCCTTATCGAAACAACTTCCAGTTGGAAGCTATACATTAAAAGAAGTAGAAGCACCGAAAGGATATGAATTATCATCTAGTTCAGTTTCTGTTGATGTAGAGGCTAATAAAGTAGTGACTGTAGATGTGGTGAATAAAAAGATCTCCGAAAAAGTAACGGGTCAATTTGAAATCGTGAAAGTAGATGCGGAAGATAAAACGAAAGTATTATCAGATGCAGAATTCGAAGTGTATAAAGATGGTAAAAAAGTAGATACGTTACGAACAGATAAAACTGGTAAAGTAGTTTCTCAGAAATTAGAACCAGGAACATACACATTAAAAGAAACGAAAGCACCACAAGGATATAAATTGTTAAAAGAAGAAATTGAAGTCGTTGTGGAAGCAGACAAAGTAGTAGAAGTACAAATAGAAAATGCGAAAGAACTAGGAAGCTTACAAGTAATCAAAAAGGATGCAGAGAGTGGAAAAGTTCTAGCAGGTGCAGAATTTAAATTAAAGAACGAAGCTGGTCAAGTAGTTGGAGAAGCGAAAACAACGAATAAAGACGGTGTTGTGAAATTCGAAAACTTAGTGCCAGGAAAGTACACGTTAGAGGAAACGAAAGCGCCGGAAGGTTATAAAGCGCTAGAAGTGACAGTAGAAGTGAACGTTGTAGCGAACGAAGTAGTAAAACAAGAAGTCATGAATGAAAAAGTAATGGGTCAATTCGAAATCATGAAAGTAGATGCGAATGATAAAACGAAATTGTTATCAGGTGCAGAATTCGAAGTGTATAAAGATGGTAAAAAGGTAGCAGAACTAAAAACAGATGAGAGTGGAAAAGTGATGTCACCGAAATTACCGCTAGGTGAATACACAGTGAAAGAAACGAAAGCACCAGCGGGCTACAAGCTTTCAAATAAAGAATGGAAAGTAACAATTCAAAACGAGAAAGAAGTAGTAAAAGTAGAGGCAGAAAACGAAAAAATCTTAGGTTCTCTACAAATTATTAAAATGGATGATAAAGATCAAACGAAACGCTTAGCAGGCGCAGAATTTACATTGAACGATGCGAAAGGAAATGTTGTAAAAGAAGGAATTACAACAGATAAGTCTGGAACGGTTAAAGTAGACGGACTTGTGCCAGGTGAATATACGTTAGAAGAAACAAAAGCACCAGAAGGTTATGAGTTAACAAAACAAATAATTCATGTAACAGTTGACGGTGAAAAAGTTGTTGATGTAAAAGTAACGAACAGTAAGAGTCTTGGTCAATTCGAAATTGTAAAAGTAGATGCGGAAGATAAAACGAAAGTATTATCAGACGCAGAATTCGAAGTGTATAAAGATGGTAAAAAAGTAGATACGTTACGAACAGATAAAACTGGTAAAGTAGTTTCACAGAAATTAGAAACAGGAAAGTACACATTAAAAGAAACGAAAGCACCACTAGGATATAAGTTGTTAAAAGAAGAAATTGAAGTCGTTGTGGAAGCAAACAAAGTAGTAGAAGTACAAGTAGAAAACGCAAAAGAACTAGGAAGCTTACAAGTAATCAAAAAGGATGCAGAGAGTGCAAAAGTTCTAGCGGGTGCAGAATTTAAATTAAAGAACGAAGCTGGTCAAGTAGTTGAAGAAGCGAAAACAACGAATAAAGAAGGTGTTGTGAAATTCGAAAACTTAGTGCCAGGAAAGTACACGTTAGAGGAAACAAAAGCGCCAGAAGGTTATAAGGCGTTAGAAGTAACAGTAGAAGTAAATGTTATAGCGAACGAAGTAGTAAAACAAGAAGTTATGAATGAAAAAGTGAAAGAAGAAATTACAGGTCAATTAGAAATTACAAAGGTAGATGCCAATAATACAAATAAAACTTTAGCAGGCGCAGTGTTTGAAATTTGGAAAGACGGAACAAAAATCGACACATTAACAACAAACAAGAGCGGTAAAGCGACTTCTGAGAAGTTAGAACCAGGAGATTACACTTTAAAAGAAATCCAAGCGCCAGAAGGATACACTTTATCCAATAAGGAAATGAAATTTACGATTTCTAATGAAAAAATTGAAGTTGTAAAGCTTCAAATTACAAATAAAAAAGATACAGAAAAAGGTCCGGAAAAACCAGGTGAAGGAACAGAAAAGCCGGGTGAAGGAACAGAAAAACCAGGTGAAGGAACAGAGAA
>NZ_QPEL01000169.1:0-17926 GCF_008368965.1 Bacillus sp. AY2-1
ATTATTTATTGTTTTTTGTAAAATTGAATCTTGGTTCATCGCAATATCCTCCAATGTTTGGGCTGATTTTTCATATCCATTCGCTAAAAATAGTAATAACCAAAGAGTAAATTATAACAACTAAGAAAGCAGATTGAATTTTTCAATCTGCTTTCTTAGTTGTTTATTATGAATTCCCCCTCAAAATCTTCAACTTCTTTTATACTTAATTTACTTGCTTTCGCAATCATTTCAATAGGCACACCAAGCTCATGCATACCTTTAATCATTTGTATTTTCCCTTGCTGAACCCCTTCTTGAGTGCCTTCTTTTTTCCTTCATTACAAGCATGAGCAAATTTCACGACTTCATCCATCAACGCTTTTTCCCCTGCCTCATACGTTCCCATTTATTCATTTATAATTCAAGAATTTCTTGTATTTCTTCTATAGATAAATTCGTAAATTATCCACTTATGATATGGTGCCTCCTATTATTGTTCCAAAAACGATCGTTTATGGTACTTTACTTGTTTCTATCCAGATAGAGAAAAATACTATTCAAATTCAGTTTCAAAACTCATTACCTAAAATAAGCATTCCTAACATATTAGTCATATACAATATGTTAGGAGCGTGATATTTTAAGTGTTTTTTGGATTTAGGTCTTGATAACGAACGGAGTCCATTTGATCATTCCTCTTCCTTTTGGCATATTGGCGTTACTCATGATTTGTGTCCTCCTATTAATGTGTTTCTGTGTCTAGCTGTAGCGCTATGCGTGTAGGATAAGGAAGATTATAAACTCTTTAATAATAAAAAGGAGCAAAAATATTGCTCCTTTTTCATTTGAATTTTGTCCAGAGATAATAAAGTTGTTTAATTTACAATAAATTCGTTTAAAACATAATAAAGTTATTTAAAAAATGCTGGTCATGTTATTCAACAATTGAGCCATTTAATTGAATAAGACTACACAAAAAGTCACTTCACCCTTACGTAAGGAAAGTGACTTTTTAGCTTGATTTCCCCCTTGTTATCAAGCTATTTATTTTAAGTTCCTTTGACTAATTTCGAAAATGTTGTTGACTATTCAGTTGAACTGTATTAAGTTATTATTAAGTTGAACTATATAGTCGAACTGAATAAAGGGTGAGGATATGAAACATAAATTACTACCGTTGTCTGAAACCATGCATTATATTTTATTAGCTATGCGTGAGCCACTCCATGGCTATGCTGTAATGCAGAAGATAGAAAAGATAAGTAACGGTACTGTTATTTTAGCAGCTGGTACATTATACGGTGCGATTGAAAACTTGAATAAGCATGGTTGGATTGAATCTGTTGGAGAGTCAGGTCGGAGAAAAGTTTATATGATAACTGCGGAAGGAAGTGCCATTTTGAAAATGGAGCAAAATAGGCTATTACATATTTTATCCCTGTACGAAGGAAGTGAATCGAATGAAGACAGCTAAGATATTTTTTGATATCGAAAAAGAGGAGCAATGGCTGAATGAGCAATTGCAAAAAGGCTATCGTTGTACAAATATTAGTGGATTAGGAATATACACTTTCGAAAAAACCGACAAGAGATATGTGATGCGACTGGATTATCAAGATTATTTGTCAAAGAAAAAGTTTAAAGATTACAGAGGGATATATGAAGATTTCGGTTGGAACTATATAAAGGGGCCCTGGCTTAGTGGAACTCGATATTGGCAAAAAGAAGATGATGATCAAAATGAAATCTTCTCGGATCGCCAATCAAAGAGCAATTATTATAAAAGATTGATGGGTTATTCATCTGGTATTAGTATACTGTTATTGCCTTATTTTCATATGCTTTACAAGAATTCAGGTGTATATTTAACTGAAGGTCTTTGGAGTATGAAAGGTGCATTGTTTTGGAAAGCATTATTATTTGAAACTCCATTTGTCCTTTTGAGGTTGCTTCCAGCCCTTATGCTTGTTTTCGTTGGTATCAGCTTCTATAAAACTTATCAAAAGTATTCAATGTTAAAAGAAAAATAAACGTTTTTGAAATCTTCCAGAATTGCGCGCTATTGTTGAATAAATCATAGATTTCCAAATGACTTTATTGTTATATTTTTGAGTACAGTGAAGTATCTTATATCGAAAATTAAATGACTATATTTTAACCCCGTCCTAAATTTAGAACGGGGTTATGCTTGTTTTAGGTTTTAAAATTAAATAGTTTTTTGTCTATTTACAAATTTCACATAAAATTTTGAGTCTATAATTCCAAAAGAAACTTTACATGGAAATGGATTTTTCCCTGCTGAAGCAGATTGTATACAAGAAAGTACCCAATATTCCAGCTCTAAAGGTAAACGATACGCTTGAAAATTACCATCATTGTTTTTTACGGTTACGATTGGTATATTAACCCTAGTTGTAGAAAAACCGTCCGTTGTTACTATTGCAATTGCATCATTAGTATGAAAACCTGCGCTACAAACTTCGTAAATCATGCCATCTTTCTCATTAATAATCATAGGTATATTTAGAAATGGATAGTTATTTATATCATTATGAATAATTGCTCCTGGTGCGTTCTTTTTGATCTGATTCCCTTGCATTTTTACACTCTTTTAAATGATCTCAACTTGATAACATCAATTTTTTCTATTTAACATCTATTATATTAGAGAATTGCAGTTTCATCTTGTTATAAAAAGCATCTGTACATACAACAGCGCTATTTGACGGGTCAATATCTACAACGGTCATATAACTAGAGAGCAAATAACCGTCCTCATAATATGTAATCATTATTTCTTCTTCAGATACTAAGGAACATAATAGCATGTTTTCAATTCTTTCTTTTTCTTCATTTGTTAAGATCGGACGGGTTACCTTGTTTTGTTCCTTAATCATTTCACGTATTCCGTCAAATTGAGATGTCAATGCGGCGAACGGAGTCCATTTGATCATTCTTCTTCCTCTTAGCATATTAGCATTGTTCACGATTTGTGGCCTCCTATTAGTGTGTTTCTGTATCTAGCTGTAGCGCTATGCGTGTAGGAAATCCCCCGCAAAATACTGTTCTTCCCAAACTTTGTGCGTATTTCATCCATTACTTTTGTCAGCTTTACTTCTTGTTCCCGTTGCGTGACATTATCGAAAAGAGAAATTTGTTCCTCCCCTTCTCGAATTAGATTCGTTAGAAAAATGTTTATGCTGCGGATTGGTTCGCCAGTGTATTGTTGATGTAAAAAGTATGTACAAATCTTATAAATATCCATTGTTAAGTTAGTTGGACGACTTAAAGTATGTGTTTTTCTAATACCACCGTTATAACTCTTGCTATAACCAACAGAAAAATGAACGGTTTGAGCAAGTTTGTTTTGTCTTCTAAGCCGATAACAAACTTCTTCGATATGTTCCAGTAGAACAATTGGGAATTCTTCTATTGTATAGTCACGCATTAGAATTTGGCTTTTTCCGATTGAAGTTGTAGCAGGAACGTATTTCTCTGAAATACGGCTGAAGTCAATGCCATTGCTATGTAAGTGCAATTCCTCTCCGATCTTGCCGAAGCTCTGTTTTAAGTATTTAAGAGGGTAATTGGCTAAATCTCCGATAGAATGAATTCCCTTTCGATTTAACTTTTCTTCTGTTTTGTACGAAATGCCCCAAAACTTATTAAGTGGTCGTATGCTCCATAATTTCGTAGGGATATCTTCATACTTCCAAAGAGCAATTCCATCCTTGTTCTTCTTAGCTTCAATGTCTAAAGCAACCTTACTCATGAGTGGGTTAGGAGCGATTCCAATTGTACATTCAACTCGTGTATGATCATATATTTCACGTTTGAACTTCATAGCGAATTCGTATGGATCGTTAGCAAATAAATGAATGCTATCGGTAATATCCATGAAAAATTCATCGATGCTGTATTGGTGAAAATCCTCAATAGGAACGTATTGTAAAGCTAGTTTTGTTATGTAATTGGAGCATTTTATATATGTTCCCATGATCGGATTCACAACAAGAATATCTTTTCTTCGAGGAATCTCGTATAGCCTTGCCATCTTCTTTACGCCCAGGGCCTTTAAGGCTGGTGTTGCAGCAAGAACGATTGAACCATTTCTATTCACATCAC
This sequence comes from Bacillus sp. AY2-1, assembly GCF_008368965.1. Lineage (NCBI taxonomy): Bacteria > Bacillati > Bacillota > Bacilli > Caryophanales > Bacillaceae > Bacillus > Bacillus sp. AY2-1. The sequence continues at coordinate 4,108 of NZ_QPEL01000169.1, forward strand.
CTACTACAGCCAATTTTGTATGCATAGGATCTAATCCCATTTTGATGCAGCTCACTGAAGCGTAAAAGCTGCGTAAATCAACACATAAGATGATTCTATTCGGTAGGATTGAATAGTCATACATCGTGATTCCTCCTAAAATAAAAGAACGTTTGTTCTTATTATATACGAACTAACGTTCTTTTATGAAGAGGTTTTATAAATAAAATTTGAATATAAATATTTTGTTAAGCAGAATATTTAACGAAAAGCTTGAATCCCCAAAAACGAATCTTTACATCTAATTTTTTCTTTCTTCCCTTTGTTTTTTTCATAGTTAAAATATCCTCCTTTTTTATAACTAGCACGACAGAAGCCTACGTTGCGTATTATAAGAATTCTTTCCCTGTTTTTTAAGAGTAATTTTAAAAAAATATGATTTTTTTTGAAACAAATAATATCACGAATGATTTCGTGTGATTTCCAATCTACCTATTCCGACAAAACCTAGCAAAGACTGTGCGAGCTTCGTCGATGGATTTTAAGAGGTATTAAACCTTGGATATGGAATTTTGCTTATAGGAGGTGGTGTAGCGCTATGTCAGAAGCAGAAGTAGTATTTACCAGCAGTGAGGTCTATAGTCGAGGGAGAAGGGAATATACAGAATTTGATATTGTACTTATTGAACAGTTAGTAGAGTTGAGTAAGCAAGATGGTATGACTTTAGAAAAAGCTGCGAAAATGATTGCAAAGCAGTTTGGAATCGCTAATAAGAAAGAGGAATCCCAGGATACTGATCCAGTCCCTTATCAAATGCAATATCAATTTCAACAACAATATAGCGCTAGGGTAGAAGAAATTAATAAGGTGCAGCAAGCAAATCTAATAGAAATGGAAAAGAGATTAAGTGATCGTATAGATCAGCGGAATACATTAATTGAGGAAGATATGAGAGATCGTAAGGAACGTGAAGAAAGGATAGAAAAGAGGTTGGAGCTAAGGGATGATAACCTTATGAAGATGGTCAGAGAGATTCAAGATGCAAAACGTACTATTGTATCAGCCCAGGAAGAAATAGCGGCAGCACAAAAGAAAACCTGGTGGAAATTTTGGAAGTGAGTACATTCATTAGTGGGTGTACTTATTTTTGTGAAAAATAGTAAAAAGGGCTACTCAATATGAATACCCCTTTTTTATAAATTGCTAGAAAATAACGTACTAATAACTATTTAGAATACTTTTCAAACGCCTTACTAATTACTACAAGTCCTGTTACGAAAGAAAGTGTTCTTATAATTAATTCAGCAACTAGCAAATCACCCATAGTCTTTGAAACATCATATAATTCACCAGTAATAATAATTGGTGCCATGATTATTAGAATTCCTATTAGAATTTGAATGAACAGAATATATTTAGGTTGCAGAGAGATTACCCCCATTAAATTAGCATGTATAATAAACCTAACATGTAATTAAGAAGTAATCGACTTTTTAAAAATTTATCAACTTAAAAATATACATTTCCTTCTTTATAAGTATATTTATAGTGACTCGTCGCATAAGACGCACTAAAACCTACACTTCCATGCTTCCCTACAGTAATAGATACATTACCATCAAAAGTAGTTGTATCATTATTATGAAAATCACCATTAACAATATAGAAAATTCTGTTAGGATCTTCTATATTTGCTTGAACGGTACCACTGAACGTTTTAGAAAGACCATTTGCATCTCTATTCATATTAATATGTTTTATTTCCTTAATACCCCTGAAGCTTCCACTCCATTCATTTGTTTCACAATAAAATACATAAGATTTGGGATGCTCTACCTTTCAACATGGAAAGTATATTAATTATGAAGAACTATAAAATTCGTATTAAAGAAGCTATTAGAAGAGGGAGAGTAGGAAAAGGTGTTGCCCAGACGTTAGATACATCTTGTAATTAGGCAGTAGTAACAAAGGATTTTAGAGTTAGGCGGCTTACACCCAAAGAGTGCTGAGCGCTCCAGGGGTTTCCGAGTTGGACGTTTGATTGTGCAAAGGAAGTAAACTCAGACACACAATTGTACCGACAAGCAGGTAATTCTGTAAGTGTACCGGTTATTTATGCGATTGCCTAACGATTGCAGTAATTAGGTATTTTAATTTCAATAACGCATTAATAGTTCTTATAGGGGTAGCACCATTAAAAACTTTAATTGCTCGGCTAATTCAACAAGCTTCTCTCCATATTCTAATAGCGTATTACTTTCTACAATTCAGAAAGCGGAAAAATGATGGAATTCAACGACTATTCCCTTTAAAATCGTAGTTTTAGGGTGATTATAATTTATTAATAGAATATTCTGTTAAATATTTATAAATAAATTATAATATTATAAAAATAGAAAAATATGATATCTTTATTTATGTAAAATACTTACCAAAAAAGGAGGATTTTCCATGTTCAAAAAAATAACTAGTGGTATTTTAGTAACAGGTTTATTATTCTTTGCTACAGGGAATGCATTTGCGGCACAGGATACGAAAGCTAATAATGGAGAGGGAACTTATGCATCCATTTCAGTCAAAGCTGCTGAAAATTCTAAGAGTCATTCTTTAAACCAAATAAATAGTCCTGGTATTACAACTGGTACATATGTAGTACAAAAGGTGAGGGAAACAGGTGGAAAGATTTATATGGAGGCGTTCCCTAAAGGGATTTTTATTCCGGAAAATCAGCCAAAGTCTATAGCTGGGACTTTTGACAAATCACAATTTGTTGGTCTTGAAAAATTAAGAGTTGGTTCTGAAGTTTCCCTTGTAATTTCTGTTTCCGGTGCTAAAATCTATGTTCTTTAAATTTTTATAGGTTGGATTTGTTTGATAAAAAAAGAATCTTTGAAGATCTATCAGAAGGAGAAATTTATTTTCATAATCTCTGTATTTAATAGAATGCGAAATGCTATAAATTATTCTTCTGTTGATTATGATTCTATTGAACAAAAATTGACTTTTAAAGGTGAGGAAAAGATAACAGAGAACTACTTGATTGAATTTGCTGAAAAAAATTATGTGGTTTGTAATTCGTTAAATAGTTACATGTGATGTAAAAGAAGGGGCTGCTCAAATTGAGTAGCCCCTTCTTATTAACCTGCTAAACGTGTTTTTATTTTACTTGAATTCAACATAAAATTTTGTGTCTATAATTCCAAAAGCAACTTTGCATGGAAATGGATTTTTTCCTGCTGAAGCAGCTTTCATACAAGAAAGAACCCAATATTCAAGTTCTAAAGGTAAGCAGTATAATTGAATGCTACCATCGTTATTTTTTGCTGATACAATACGAGTTCATTTAGTTTTACTAGTTCTTTCCTGCTGTATTCCTCTATTTTTGCAGATTGTTGTTTTTCTTAAGATTCATAGAATACCACCTTTCAAGCTAGATATAAGAAGCTCTAATAAGATAATACACTTTTACACAAGTGTAAAAGTGTAAAATAATTACTGAAATAGATACATTAGTAGATGATAAGGGGATAAAAATGGTAAACTTAAATAAGTAATTGTATATTGTGAGGGCGGTCGAGTTGCTATCCTTTCTCTTATTTAAAGGAGAAAGGAGGTGACTTTACATGGATTTTTTACTTAATTTATTGCAAGATGCTGCAAAAATCTTTTTTACAGCATTTTTTACAGCTTATGCAAATAAGCTAGTCAAAAAACTCGGCAGTAAACGTAAAAGAACCGCCCCTAAAAATGCCTGCAAGCGAAAGGGGGGGTTCTAAAAAAAGATAATTTAATTTTAGCAACCGACCACCTTGCGGTAGCAGTTACTTGGACAGGATGTTGACGCATCCTGTCTTTATTAGTTTATACACACTGTTTAAAAATATACTAGCTTCTATTAATTATTATAGCAATTATTAAACAAATTGTTAATCAATTTGTTTGAAATTCTAGTAATTATGCTTGTTGTTTTACTAATTGTAATAAAGATGAACTATAAGGGGTCTATACTTTCATTTATAAGTATTTAGTGCCTTTGAATACATTTGCATTAGATAAGCCTAAAGAAACTGCTATAGAAGAATATGAAAAGATTTTTTTCAGAAAGTATTTTAATAATAGATTAGAATTTTATAGATTATTCAAATCAATATCATAACTGGAACTTTTTAATTCTTTTGCAAGCTGAAGCTCCCAACTCCCCTCAGATCCCATTAAAATATACACCACTCCAGATACATCATTTGGTGTTTCAACTGTATCTGTCACTAATGCAGCTACATTTTCTCTGCCTATTTCCCCTATTAAAAATCCATGATCAAAAACAACATTTTTCGTAAATTCTCTTTTTAGTACTTACCGCTATTCAATTCCATTGTTCGGAATTTAGTCGATTTAGGAATTATGGAAAATAAAGATTATTCGTGTTTTAAACCTTATTTTATTTACTAATTCATTAAAAAAATTGATGTAAGGGTATAAAGATTTGAGAATTTTTAAGCCTAACATTGATTTGAATCGGATCTATTCCATTACGAAGAGTGTTTAATATAAAACGGTTTCTTAAAGTGGTTGGAGTAACATGTATATTAGGGGTCACCATATATGCCCATCAACCTAATAAAAGCAAATACCCCAAAATATTAACTTGATGGCAATGTGACAATACCCCAACTGTAAAAAGATAGCTTTTTTGTTATTTTATACTTTACCTATATATGATAAAATTTTTTATAGAAAAGATATATTTTCGCAAAATTATATCTTTTCATCTATATCAATCGAGGTGATGCATTTGAAAGAAGTAACTTACAATTGTGGATTAGAATTACTATCTGATATGATTACTGGTAAATGGAAGATGTTAATCTTATTTTACTTAATTTCTGAAAAGAAACGTTTTAGTGAATTAAAATCTTTACTACCTGGAATAACTTCAAAAATGCTGACAAAACAGCTACGCGAGTTGGAACAGAATAGGTTAATTGGGAGGAAAATATATCAACAGGTACCAATGAAAGTAGAGTACTCTCTTACATCTAAGGGGTATGAGTTAGAAGCTATTTTATTTCAAATGTGTGAGATTGGTACAAATTATTTAGAAGATATTAATGAACCTAATATTGTATTTCAAACTATCTAGAGCGCAAGTATTTTCAGTATAATATTTTAAATTTAAAACAAAAAAATCACCCGTATTTTAAATTTCCTAACCTACTACGGGTGATTTATCTTTACAGTTTAATATTAAGTTTAAAGGAAATAATTTCCACTTTATATTTTACGTTACTTTTAAAATAGATAATTAATCTATTGTTTTTATAACTCGACAAGGATTTCCTACTGCAACTACGTTAGGTGGTATGTCTTTTGTGACAACACTTCCCGATCCAATAATACTATTTTCCCCAATAGAAACCCCCATATTTATTACCGTATTTCCTCCAACCCAAACATTATCAGCAATGTTTACAGGTGCTGCAATTTCATATCCTTCTCTTCTAGCCTGTGGTTCTTTAACATGGTTTACAGAATAAATCTGTACTCTTGGTCCAAGCCACACATTATCTCCAATTGCGACTTTACCACAATCTAAGATAATGCAATCAAAATTTGCAAAGAAATTATCACCAACCTCAATATTGTAACCAAATTCACAACGGAAATTTGGCTCTATAAACGTATTTGAACCATTCTTTCCAAGAAGTTTCTTAATCAGTAGTTCACGATAGTCACGTTCTTCATCAGTTGTTGCATTATATAATCTTGTAATTTTCTTTGCATTTTCTCTTGCCTTGACTAATTCACTATCAAATCCACAATACATTTCGCCCAATCGCATTTTTTCTTTCACGTTCATAAATAAAATCCCCTCTCCGCCCTTAAATAAATTTATCATATATTCTTTTTTTGTATTAATAATCTTCTAACCTAAACAAATTTTAAAGAAGAAGTCCTGGTTGATAGAACATCCTCTTCAACCAAGTGTTATCAAGTTATTGGAAAAAAGATGTGTAGACCATATATGACAACTTAATTATATTCACGAAATTAGAAAAGTCAACGAAATCAGAATTTTCATTTTAGATTCTACAATGGTTTTATATTATGAATGCTATTAAAATTAATAGGGAGATTATTTAACATTACTACCTTCTAATTGCTTTTGTATATGGTATTGTCCCCATTCACACATACAATCAAGTACAGCAGTTAAAGTTTGTCCATATTCGCTTAAAGAATACTCTACTTTTGGCGGTACCTGACTATGAACAGTACGATTAATAATTCCATCTGATTCTAATTCTCTTAATTGTTGTGTCAGCATTTTTTGGGTAATGCTTGGCATAGCACGTTTAATTTCACTGGTTCTCTTTTTTCCATTTAGTAAAATACATAATAATACTACTTTCCATTTACCACCTACAACATCAAGAGTTGCCTCAATAGGAAAATTATATTCTTTCATAAAATCGCTCCTTTTACTAGTATTAAGTCTATAATGTTTTTGAAATTAAATAAAAAACTAAGCCTCCTCTATTTTTATAGGAACTTCAAGGTTCCTATAGCACTTCAAGGTTCCTATAGCACTTTAAAGTGCGTACTTTAAAGTATGTACTTTAAAGATTAGTATATATTACATGATATCAATATTACTGAATATAAAAATAGTATTGATATTTTTTATTATTTATTATTTTTTTGAAAAGGGGAAATTTCATGAAAACACTTGTAATCATTGCACATCCAAATATTGAAGAATCTCGAGTAAATAAACGTTGGCTTGAGGAGATTAAAAAGCACCCAGAAGAATTTACTGTACATGAAATATATAAACGTTATCCAGATTGGAGTTTTGATATTGAATATGAACAAAATCTATTATTAGAACATGATCGTTATATTTTTCAGTTCCCATTCTATTGGTACAGCTCTCCGCCGTTATTAAAAAAATGGTTTGATGATGTTTTAGAATACGGATTTGCATATGGTTCTAAAGGAGATAAGCTTCAAGGAAAAGAGTTTGGCCTAGCAATTTCTGCTGGTGTAGCAGAGAAGGAATATCAAGCAGGTGCAGCAAACGAGTATACATTGAGTGAATTATTAAAACCTTATCAGGCTTCATGCCTTTATACTGGGATGAAGTTCTTACCGACTTTTGCTGTATATGGTGCAGAACACAATAACTTATCAGATGAAAAATTAGAAGAAAGTGCTAGAAACTACATACTTCATATGCAGAATTTTTCTAAAGAAGTGAAAGTTTAATCACATTTTTAGGAAGATACAATTTCTATTTAGGATCCTATATTTAGGATCCTTTTTTATTACAGGATTTCTTAGGAAAAACCAAGAGATTCGTAGCATATTTCATATGTTTTTCCTTAAGACAATAAAAATGACATAAAATTCATTAAAAATAATTAACTAATTAAAAGTTAGTATGTATATAACAAGATACTTTGACACAATAAAGTGCCTACTTTTAATGATTATTTTTAGAATATATAATAAAAATGGAATTTTAAGAAATTTGGATTTAGGAGGAGAACATATAAAGCTGTTTTATGTCGCTACATAGGTCAGGGAATTATTTTTTAAAAAATAAATCAATCTAATTAGTTGAGGTGATCTCTTGCAACTTAAAGAAGAAATTTTTCTATCGAAGAATAAAAGTAAACAATATGAGACTCCTTTAATTACTGGTGTGAAGAATTATATAAATAGTGATTATTTACAAATGCATACACCTGGTCATATAAAGGGAAGAGGATTAGATGAAGAATTTACGACCTACTTTGGAAAAAATACCTTGGATTTTGATTTAGTGGGTATACCGCCATTAGATTATTTACGTCATCCTACTGGTATTATTCACGAGGCACAGGTACTGGCTGCGGACGCTTTTGGAGCTGATTACACCATTTTTAGTGTTCAGGGCACTAGTAGCGCCAATGTAGTTATGATAATGAGCATTTGTAATCCAGGTGATAAAATTATTATTCCTAGAAATGTACATGCTTCTATTGTTAGTGGACTAATTTTATCTGGTGCAGTACCAATCTTTATATCTCCTGAGATTGATTCTGTCTATGGTGTTTGCCATGGGATTAGCTTAGAAAATATAAAGCAAACTCTAGAAGCTCACCCTGATGTTAAAGGTGTATGTGTAATAAACCCTACTTATTATGGCGCTGTAACTGATTTGAAAGCCATTATTGATTATGTGCATTCTAAGGGAATACCAGTCATAGTGGATGAGGCTCAAGGATCACATGTACATTTCCATCCGGATCTCCCTATATCTGCAATGGAAGCAGGTGCAGATATTGCATCCTCAAGTATGCATAAAATGGGCGGTTCATTTACTCAAACAAGTGTGATCAATGTTCGAGAAGGATTGGTGAGTCTAGATAGGGTTAAAGAAAATTTCTCTTTAATTACGACTACTAGCGCATCCTACTTATTAATGGCTTCTTTAGATGCAGCTCGCAAACAACTAGCAGTTAATGGAGAAGAATTGTTGCAACGAGCATTAAATTTATCTCGCATTGCAAGAGGTTCAATTAATAAAATTCCAGGGCTTTCTTGCTTAGGACCAGAGGATTTGAAGGGTTTAAGTTCTAGTTTTGCTTTAGATGAGACAAAGCTTTGTATAAATGTGACAAACTGGGGCGTAACAGGTAGGGAAGTTGAAAATATCTTACGTGATGATTATCGCATAGAAGTTGAGCTTTCCGATGTGAATAATATTCTTTTCATTGTAACAATTGGTCATAATGAATCTGATATTGAACAACTACTACAATCATTAAAGTCATTAGCTATTCGATTTGAGAATGGTTCAATACCAATTGATTTTGATCGAGTAACTAAGAGTAAAAGTGCTATAAGAACATTAACTCCACCTACATTGGCTATGACACCTAGAGAAGCGTACTTCTCCAAATTTGAGTATATAGATTTAGATAAAACTATTGGAAGAGTGGCAGCAGAATCCGTTCTGGTAACACCGCCAGGGATACCTGTCCTTTTACCAGGCGAAGTTATTACAAAAGATATCGTGAATTATCTAAAATACTGTATTGAGTTAGGACTTTCTGTGCAAAGTAGCAATGGTTTACATGCTATTAAGGTCATTGATAATAAATAAACTTTTATATTTAAAAATTAGGAGGAATTTACTATGGAATTTCAAAAACAATTTGATGCAATTGTAGAACAACATATTAACTCATTACCTAAGGATTACTTATTAGTTCTTCAAGAAAGATTTAAAAATGAAGGTTTAGCAATGATGAATGACATGTTACCGCAACCTCTAATTGCAGCTATGTCTGCAGAAGCGAAATATCTTCTTTCTGAAAATGCAAAACGTCGTGATATTACCATTAAAGCTACAGGGAATACTCCACGTAACTTTAATGTAGTAAATCGAGATAATATTCATGAGGATGGAAAATTAATTCCAGCATTCTTTAAGTCTGAAGTACTTTTAAATTTCTTAACCTTCTTAAACAATAATGAACCAGTTCACCGCATTCCTTATACACCAGAAGAGTTTATTATTAATAACCAACAGAAAACAGGTGACACACACGGATGGCATTGGGATGACTATACATTTGCTTTAATCTGGGTGATTGAAGCTCCTAAAGAAGGTGAAGGTGCTCTTGTTGAGTATGTGCCTGATACTGTTTGGGATAAAGAAAACCCAGAGTCTGGATTAAAAGAAGTTTTAGAGAGCCGTGAAATTAAGAGTTTGTATGTTCCTAAAGATCATTGTTACTTTATGAAAGCCGGCACTACATTGCACAGGGTTACACCATTAAATAACGACTCTCGTCGTACTGTTGTTGTTTTCAGTTATGCATCCGAGGAAGATATGTCTAGAGAGATTTCTCATGAAACTATGGGCGAAATTTATGAAGATAACAAAGAATTAGTAGGAGTTTAAACTATACGGTGAGTTAAACATCTTTAGAGTCGGAGAGAAATTCCTCCGACTCTTTATGAAATAACCTCTACAAAATCAAGAGTGTTTGAATAAACCTGTAAGAATTGATGTTATTTCTAAATACTCCAAAAAATTTATATGGGGGATTTTATGAGTTCTGAAAGAGCAACGGTAACTTCGCATGTTGACAATATAGCTCAAAAAAGCACGGAACATCCTACAAATACATTAAAAAAAACATTAGAAGCTAGGCACCTTACTATGATTGCTATTGGTGGTTCAATTGGAACAGGACTATTTATTTCTAGTGGTACATCCATTCAAATGGCAGGTCCTGGAGGCGCTCTAATTGCTTATATTTCAATTGGAATAATGGTATACCTACTTATGATGAGTCTAGGTGAAATGGCTACTTTTCTACCTCATTCGGGTTCATTTAGTGTGTATGCCTCTAGATTCGTAGATCCAGCTCTCGGATTTGCTCTGGGCTGGAATTATTGGTATACATGGGCCATTACCATTGCAGTAGAGTTATCAGCTTCTGCTATTATAATGAAATTCTGGTTCCCTTCTATTCCAGGCATTGTTTGGAGTGCTGCTTTCTTAACTATAATATTTCTGCTTAATTACTTTTCCACCAAGTCATTTGGAGAAGCTGAGTTTTGGTTTTCTTTAATTAAAGTAATAACAATTATAGTTTTTTTATTAGTAGGATTACTCACTATTCTTGGGATTATTGGTGGGGAATTTGTTGGATTTAAAAACTTCACTATCGGTGAAGCCCCTATTCCCTCTAGTGGTCTAAGCATCTTATCAGTTTTTATGATTGCTGGATTCTCTTTCCAAGGAACAGAATTAGTAGGGGTTGCAGCTGGTGAGAGTAAGAACCCTAAGAAAAATGTCCCTAAAGCTATAAAACAAGTATTTTGGAGAATTTTACTCTTCTATATTTGTTCTATCTTTGTAATTGGGCTGCTTATTCCATATACGCATCCTTATTTAATGAATATAGATATTGAAAATGTCTCGATGAGCCCTTTTACAATAGTCTTTGAAAAAGCAGGCTTATTATTTGCTGCATCTGTCATGAATGCTGTAATTTTAACATCGATTCTATCAGCTGCTAATTCTGGAATGTATGCATCTACTAGAATGTTATGGTCCTTAGCCAGAGAAGGAAAAGCTCCAAAATCTCTCATGAAAATAAATAAAAATGGTGTACCAATTAACGCTCTAATTTTTACGGCTCTAGTAGGAATGTTTGCTTTTCTTTCTTCCTTTTTCGGCGAAGGAAAAGTATTCATGTGGTTGTTAAGCTCTTCCGGCCTTTCTGGTTTTATAGCTTGGTTAGGAATTGCGTTAAGTCATTATCGATTTCGCAAAGCATATATAGCCCAAGGAAAAGACATTAATGATCTTCCTTATAGAGCTAAATGGTTTCCATTCGCTCCTATAATTTCAATAGTACTATGTATTGTTGTTATATTAGGACAAGAATATGAAAACATTGTAAATATGAATGTTTCATGGGTTGATTTATTTGCGACATATATTAGTGCAATTTTATTTTTATGTATTTGGTTTGGGTATAAGATAAAATATAAAACTAAAATTGTTGATCTTAAGAAATGTGATTTTAATTAAGAATTTTCTTTTTTTAAATCTATTTATAATAATCAACATTTAAACTTAGGAGGAATTTTATTATGTTATTAATCGGCACAGAAGTATTACCATTTGAAGCGACAGCTTACCAGAATGGTGAATTTATTGATGTTACAGAAAAAAACTTCAAAGATAAATGGAGTGTAGTTTGCTTCTACCCTGCTGACTTCACATTTGTATGCCCTACTGAACTTGAAGATTTACAAAATCAATATGCAACTTTAAAAGAACTTGGAGTTGAAGTATACTCTGTTTCAACTGATACTCACTTTACTCATAAAGCATGGCATGATAACTCAGAAACTATTAATAAAATTGAATATATTATGATTGGTGATCCGACTCAAAAAATTTCTAGTAATTTCAATGTATTAATTGAAGAAGAAGGCCTTGCTGCACGTGGCACATTTATTATTGATCCAGATGGTATTATTCAATCTGTTGAAATTAGCTCTGACGATATCGGTCGTGATGCAAGTATCCTTGTAAACAAAGTAAAAGCTGCACAATACGTCCGTAATAATCCAGGCGAAGCTTGTCCAGCTAAATGGAAAGAAGGCTCTGCAACACTTAAACCAAGCCTTGACCTTGTAGGTAAAATCTAATAAATAAACAAAAAGAAATACAATTTAAGGAGTAAGACACAATGTTACTAGACGCAGATATCAAAGGACAATTAGCCCAATATCTTCAACTGATGGAAAGTGATGTATTACTAAAAGTTAGTGTAGGATCTGATGACACATCTAAAGATATGATAGCTCTAGTAGACGAATTAGCTACTATGTCATCTAAGGTTACAGTAGAAAAAGTTGAATTAGAGAGAACACCAAGCTTTAGCGTAAACCGCCCTGGTGAAGACACTGGTGTCGTATTCGCTGGTATTCCATTAGGACACGAATTTGCATCACTAGTGTTAGCTTTACTACAAGTAAGTGGACGTGCTCCAAAAATTGAACAAAAATTAATCGATCAAATTAAAAACATTCAAGGCGAATATCATTTTGAATCTTATATCAGCCTAAGTTGTCATAACTGTCCTGATGTTGTACAAGCTCTTAACGTAATGAGCGTTCTAAACTCTAGTATTACACATACAATGATTGACGGCGCTTCATTTAAGGAAGAAGTTGAAAGTAAAGACATCATGGCAGTACCAACTGTATTCTTAAATGGTGAAACATTTGGAAGCGGCCGTATAACGATGGAAGAAATTCTTGCAAAACTAGGTATTGGCCTAGATGCATCAGAATTCGCTGATAAAGATCCATATGATGTACTTGTTGTTGGTGGCGGTCCTGCTGGTGCAAGTGCAGCAATTTACGCAGCACGTAAAGGCATCCGCACTGGTATCGTTGCTGAGCGCTTCGGTGGTCAAGTAATGGATACTATGGGCATTGAGAACTTCATCAGCGTAAAAAAGACTGAAGGTCCTAAGCTAGTAGCAAGCCTTGAAGAGCACGTTAAAGAATACGACATCGATGTAATGAATCTACAACGTGCAAAACGTTTAGAGAAAAAAGAACTTATTGAAGTGGAACTTGAAAACGGCACTATTCTGAAAAGTAAGAGCGTAATCGTTTCTACAGGTGCTCGCTGGCGTAATGTTGGTGTACCTGGTGAAGCTGAGTTTAAAAACAAAGGTGTAGCATATTGTCCACACTGTGACGGCCCATTATTCACTGGAAAAGATGTAGCAGTTATCGGCGGTGGTAACTCTGGCGTTGAAGCAGCAATTGATTTAGCAGGTATCGTAAAACACGTAACGGTTCTTGAGTTCATGCCAGAACTAAAAGCTGATGCTGTATTACAAGATCGTCTGTACAGCTTACCAAACGTAACTGTATTAAAGAACGTTCAAACGAAAGAAATTACTGGTAGTGACAAAGTAGAAGGTATTTCTTACATCGATCGTAAAACTGACGAAGTTCACCATATAGAATTACAAGGTGTATTCGTTCAAATTGGTCTTGTACCAAACACAGACTGGCTAGGTGAAACAGTAGAACGTGTTCGTGGTGAAATCGTTACAGACAAGCATGGTGCTACAAACGTACCTGGTGTATTTGCTGCGGGTGACTGCACAAATAACCCATACAAACAAATCATTATTTCAATGGGATCAGGCGCAAACGCATCTTTAGGTGCATTTGATTACTTGATCCGTAACTAACAACATAATTTGATTACTTGATCCGTAACTAACAACATAATTTGAT